>NZ_CP069536.1 GCF_016889805.1 Rhodanobacter sp. FDAARGOS 1247 | reverse complement strand
AACAGAAGTTACCGTTAATAAAAATGACGGTAGTTATAATCAGCACATGCATGTTTTGTTATGTGTTGAAAATGCATATTTTAGAAAAAAAGAGAATTATATAACTCAAGAAGAATGGGTTAATTTATGGCAAAGAGCATTACAAGTTGACTATCGACCTGTTGCTAATGTTAAAGCGATCAAACCGAATAGAAAAGGCGATAAAGACATTGAATCGGCAATCAAAGAGACCTCAAAATATTCGGTTAAATCATCTGATTTTTTAACTGATGATGATGAAAAAAATCAAGAAATTGTAAGTGATTTAGAAAAAGGTTTGTATCGAAAACGTATGTTAAGTTATGGTGGATTGCTTAAACAAAAACATAAAATTTTAAACTTAGACGATGTCGAAGATGGTAATTTGATTAATGCAAGTGATGAAGATAAAACAACAGACGAAGAAGAAAAAGCACATTCAATTACCGCAATTTGGAATTTCGAAAAGCAAAATTATTATTTAAGACATTAGTGTTGACTAATGTCTTTTTTGTTGATTTTTTATAAAAAAGTACTGTCTTATTTTTGTGACAAATGCTGTATGTAGTGTCACAAAAATAAGACAAACGCAATATATTGTGTCACAAAAATAAGACAGTACAGCTTTGTATGATATCACTTTAAAATACCTTAAAACCCCTGGAATTTCTGGCTTTGCCAGACCTATCATTTTTGAATGATAGCAAATTCTCCTTATGCTCTTACGGAGTTTTTAGAGAAAAATTAAAAATTCTCGATTTTTGATAAAAAACGCCCTGCAGGAATTTAGAAAAACATGTGGAAGTTTTAAAGGATTTTATGCTAATTTTTAATTTGCATGTAAATGGGCAGTGTTAAAAAATTAGTCACTGGTTTTGCTGAAATTTTTGTTTGTGAAATTACCATATATTTATTTGGCTCATATTTGCGTTTTAAGAGCTTGTATATATTTTTAAGTTAAAAACCTATATGATACCCCCTAAACCTTTAAAATACCCCCTTAAAACTCAAAATAAAGGTATTTATAATTTGAGTAAGTCTTGTGATAAAGTTTTTTAAAAAAGGAGTGTTTATTTTGAATAAAAACACAGTGTTAGATGAAGGTTACGTTATAGCAACTATTTTAAATGTTTTCTTTTTACTTGGATTAATTTTTATATCTCATTTGGAAAATTTATATATATTAATTCCGTATGTTATTTTGATGGGAATAAATGCTATTTATTTGGTTGTTAAGGTTATGAATTTCAAAAAGAATAATTAGAATATTTGAGGGGATTTTGAAACGAGTTTCTTCTTGTTTTCACACTGTTTTTTTATTCCTATTGGTGTTGTTGCTTACTTTTTGTTTTTCTATAAAGATGATGCTTTTGACGAGATGGAAGAAAAATATGATTATCATGAAGATAATAAAAAATAGACGACGCATTTATGCCGAGAAAATTTATTGATGTTGAGAAGAACCCTTAACTAAACTTGCAGACGAATGTCGGCATAGCGTGAGCTATTAAGCCGACCATTCGACAAGTTTTGGGATTGTTAAGGGTTCCGAGGCTCAACGTCAATAAAGCAATTGGAATAAATAGTATCTAAAGTAACCCGTATTTAAGATTACATTGTACATCCTTCGAAACCATAGTAGCTGCGATTCCAGCTAGGTTTCCTTTTATCCCAATTTTAGCTAATTTTTTTGCTACGCCCTTTAAGTTTTTGGCTTTAACATCTTCAAAAACTGCTGTGATTATGTTTCCAGTTAAAAGTTCTCCATATGAGTTTAAAACTTCAGAATAGAAACAGTCACCGCTATTTTTGTAGTTCCCACCAACTGCTCTAGGTGATATTGAACTAGTTTTCTTTTTATTCTCTATGTCGTTTTTTAGTTTTTGGAATCCTTCAGGAACATATCCATATCGAGATTTGGCATTTTCTAGATTAACATCTTTAGCTGTTCCGTCTTTATCTAAAATAATAATTTTGCCATATATGTATTTTAGTTCTTTTTCAATTTCTTTTTCGTTTAAAGTTTCAACGTTTTTATCTGCAATGTTATTTTTGTTTTGGGCTTGAGCTTCTTTGAAATTAAAATCCAAGACCATTGAAAGTATGGTTAAAATACTTAAAGATACTACTAAAATCTTTCTTAGTGATATACTGTTTTGAATTGCATTCATTGTAAATGCCCCCTTGTTTTGTTATTTAAATGAATTCAATATAATATTAACATATAAAAACAAAGGAGTTTAATATGAATAAGTTTTTTTACTTTTTGATTATTTTATTATCTGTATTTTTAATTTTTAATTTTGTTAATTCGATTTTATTTGATAATCCTTTTGACTTTTTAGAAAGTTTTATTTATTCATTGGTTTTCACATTAATTTATTTAGGTTTAGAGGGTCATAAAAAGAAGAAGGAATAGGTTGTTTTTTGAAACGAGTGTGAACGAGTTTCTTCTTGTCTTGATACTATATAGAAATAACTCGATTTTATATATATAGCTGTAACTGTTGATATTACAGTGTTTAAACGTGTTTTTGTGCGTGAAAGGAAAATTTGACAATAAAAAACCCCAGTTATATTATTAAGGTGTCGAATCTTAAATAATACTGGGGGTCTTTTTATATGCAATATAATACTACTAGAAGTATAACCGAAAATCAAGATAATAAAACGTTAAAAGATATGACGAAAAGTGGGAAACAACGCCCATGGAGAGAAAAGAAAATAGATAATGTAAGCTATGCAGATATACTAGAAATTTTAAAAATCAAAAAGGCTTTTAATGTAAAACAATGTGGTAATATTTTAGAATTTAAGCCAACTGATGAAGGCTATTTGAAGTTACATAAGACATGGTTTTGTAAATCAAAATTATGTCCGGTTTGTAATTGGAGACGTGCTATGAAAAATAGTTATCAAGCTCAAAAAGTGATTGAAAAAGTAATTAAGGAAAAGCCAAAAGCACGTTGGTTGTTTTTAACACTTTCAACAAAAAATGCGATAGATGGAGATACTTTAGAACAAAGTTTGAAGCATCTAACTAAAGCATTTGATAGGTTGAGTAGATATAAAAAGGTTAAACAAAATCTTGTTGGATTTATGCGTTC